>NZ_JAERKU010000029.1:0-2827 GCF_018256955.1 Acetobacter persici | reverse complement strand
TGACGGTATCCTGTGAATCACAATTCAACGCCTATGTGTACCCCCCCCCCTGAGTCACAGCCAAAACAAATTGGTATAAACACCTAGGCGGCCTTGCCCATTTTACTGGTCTGCCGCTTATCGATCTGCGGGGTGACGTCGCGATTGTCACATCCTACCTCATGATTATTCATCTTGACCATGAAGGTCATCGACGCGAACTGCCAAATCATGGGGCCTCGACGGGATACCGCATTCACCGCGTGGTCGTGAACCGTTGGGAGCTTGAACGGCACAAAGGTCGCTGGATGATTGCCAGGCGCACCCTTCTGCCCGTCGACGGGTCGGCTGAGCAGCAGGAGCTGCTGCGCAGGGGTTTGAATGGGGTGTATCGCAGATCATTGGGATCTGAAGAGAACGAAGACCCGATCGACGGATAGTTGATGGTGTCGCAAAACGCCGCAGGTTGGTCAGTTTCTTACAACGATGGCCGACCAGAGACAGCAACGCCGCCCAAAGCCAGAATAATGGCGGCTATGAAGGCAGAACTTATATTGCCAGGGAGATATTCCAAAAACGATGACAGGAATTGCCCCATAAAAATGGCAACAGACAGGTAGGCAAGTGCTGAGCCGCGTTCGACAGAGTGGGTGCGTTCGATCGTCAGGTGATTGACGAGGGGAACTGTCAGTCCGAAACCGGTCCCGAGCATGATTGCAGCGCCAATCATCGGGACTGCCGTCATCATGGAAGCAAAAAGTGCATGGGCGGCTGCATAGGCCAGAAAGCCCGCCCGCAAAGTGTTTTGCTCCCCGATACGCCGACAGATTTTTGGGAGAAACCACGCTGCTCCTACAGCGACAAGAGAGACGAATGACAGAAAATACCCTGTTTGCGCCTCGGAGAAGTGCATGCCTTCCAGCCGTCTGGGCAAGGAGATGATCGCTGTGAAGAACACGGTCATGGAGAGGAGAGCGGCTATATATATTCGCGCCAGTTTTCCCAGAACAGAACCTCGATCTGCTTCTGTTTGGGGTGACGCAACGGGTTTGACTGGCGGATACGGTACGAACAGTTCGACGAGGACGAGAAAGACCCAACTCATCAGATAGAGCGAAAACGGCCATTGCCATCCCATACTGGCGAGGAGTCCTCCCAGAGACAGGAAGATGACGCCTCCCAGTTCAATGGCCATGCCCTGGAGTGCGATCATCTTGAGCCGCGCGTGTCCCTCAAAAAAATCGGATAAAAGCCCTGTGCCCGAAGCCATCACGATCGCTGTTGCTCCCCCGAGCAAAAGCCGGTCAGAAAAGATCAATACTGCGTTGCTCAGCCATATACATGCCAGCCCGAGCGCTCCGTACAGAGCGAGGCCAATACGCAAGGCCTGGCGAGAGCCAAGGCGTGTAATCAGGTGGCCGGCAAAGGGGCCAAAGATCACTACGCCGAGTGAGGGCAAGGTGACCAGCCAGCTTGCTTCCTGGGAGAGACCGAGAGCCGTCGCGATGCCGGGCAGGCCAGGTACGATAACGCAGCCGACCATGATCGTCAGACATGCGACACAGAGCAGAGCAAAGACGCCCCTTCGCTTTAACATGGACATTTCCTGTTTGGGCAATCTAAATACGAGACTAAGGTATCATAATATATACGAGACCGGCGTACCGCAATGACGAAAATGACAACCTCTACTCGCTCTCCGGGGCGCCCGCGCGATAATAAAGTTGGGCCAAGCCTGTTGGCGGCAGCCCGGCAGCTCGTCCTGCAACACGGATATTGCGGTGTCAGCATCCAGATGATTGCGACAGAGGCTGGTGTTGGCAGGCAGACGCTCTATCGCCGATGGCCGAGTAAGGCTGAACTCGTTCTGGCCGCGTTCCTGGAAAGCGCTGGTGATGCGGACGTTCTATCGGACGGCCGCGCCGAGAAGCGGTTGCTGCATTTTCTGGTCAACGTGTTCAGGAACTTGCAGCAGGATGGACCTGCGATCAGGAACCTGATTGCGTCCGCGCAGGACGATCCCGAATTTCTAAAGAGTTTCCGGGCCGGTTTTGTTGAGCCAAGAGCGGAAATCGTCGCCACCATTTTTCGTGACGGCATTGCAAACGGAGAAATCCTGGAAGATGCCGATGTGGAAATGGCGGTCGCCGCGTTTCATGGTGCATTTTGGTATCACCTTCTTCTGGGAGGCAAACTTGATGCTGAATTCGCGCAGCGCCTTACGAGGCTCATTATGAAAAGTATTTCAAAAGAGCCTCGTGAAGAGGAACTATTGAAATAGTTCATTCACCATGTGGACAGCGTCCAGATAAAATTATTTGAATTTATTCATCTATGTTTGACCGTATCGCCTGAATGGGAGCCATCGTGCCGAAGACTCTATCCCGGCGGATGAGCGCGTGGAACAAAGCGGCTGCAATATGAGCGAGGATATCTGCTGAAGTTCTGCGGAAGTCGATCAGACCGTTTGCTGATTCAGTCTCTAGGTGTTTAGTCCCGGGATTTAATGGGTTGGATTGATGATGAATCTTTCTGGCTCTGAAGTCCATATTTTGCAGACGTATTCGTAAGGTGTGAGGCCGTTCAGGGTCTTGAGCCTTCGCCCGAAATTATAGGCTGCCATGAAATCGTTGAGGTGTGTCCTTAACTGCTCGTGGCTGTCGTAATGGAAGCGCTTGACGGTTGCTTCCTTGATCGTCCGGTTCATCCGTTCAACCTGACCGTTCGTCCAGGGATGGTTGGGTTTTGTCAGACGGTGTTCAATCCCGTGGGCTTCGCAGATCATGTCAAAGCGCATGGGACACGACCAGGCCGTATTGCGGTTACGGGGCTGATCAGCGAACTGGAT
>NZ_JAERKU010000028.1:0-4850 GCF_018256955.1 Acetobacter persici | reverse complement strand
AAAAGACAGACTGCATCATACTCATCATAAACAGCTATGCAGTCCGTTCTGGCATTCAAGGTCTAACAGGCCCTAGACCCCTCCAGGTCATCAACATCCAAAGAAACCAGACTATTCATGACCGATATTATCTCAGAACTGCGAAAAAGACGAAATCACAGAATTTGTTCTACCAAATGATTTTTAAAACTTGCCACGTCCTTCGAAGGCAATTTCATCTAGCGACAGGCGCCCAGAAGGATATTCGCGTTCGCGCAGAGCTTCAGGCAGTCCGCCTGCATCGCCACGACGACCGATTAGGAGTGCTGCATGGATCTGATAATCCTCCGGAAGTTCGAGCCCCGCATGCGCCAGATCGTGCTCAAAACCGCTAGCGGGATGCACCGACCATCCTGAGTGCACAGCCTGTATCTGAATTAGGGCGGACGCCGCACCAGCGTCGAATGCATGCGTCGGAGATGGCACTGACTCGCCTGTCTTGGGAGAAATAGTTATCGTTCTCGACACAATATAAACGATCGCAGACGCATTTTCTGCCCAGGTCCTGTTGAACGGAATTAGCCAAGACAGGAATCGTTCCCAGTCCGCTGCGTTCCGTCGGGCAAAAATAAAGCGCCATGGCTGACGATTATAAGCCGAAGGAGCCCATCGACCGGCTTCTAGCAAGCCGAGCAGTTCCTCCCGTCTGATATCCACAGGCTGGAAAGCCCGTGGTGACCACCGATTCAGAATAACTGGTAAAACAGCGAAATCTGACGCACGATCAAAAGCTTTTTTCATAATATCAACCCTGTCCAGAAATGAGAAAAAGGTTCACCACTTCACGCTGCATGCACGCCTAGAGCTTCAAGCAATCGTTCGCGCAATGGTTCAAATCCCGGATCCGAGTGACGACGAGGCCGAGGAAGAGTAACGGGGATATCCACGCGAATACGACCTCGTTCAAGAACCACGGCCCGATCGGCGAGGATAAGCGCTTCGTCCACGTCATGCGTCACGAGCAAAACCGAGCAACCGTGTTTTTTCCAAAGAGCCGCCACCATTTCCTGCATCTTCAACCGCGTCAGAGCATCCAGCGCGGCAAAGGGCTCATCCAGCATGAGAAAAGCCGGTTTCCTGACAAATGCGCGGGCCAGAGAAGCTCGCTGTGCTTCGCCACCGGAAAGGGTCATCGGCCAAGCTTCGACGCGATGCAACAGCCCCACTTCTTCCAGAACTGCCTTGGCGCGAAGCTTCGCACTTTGATCTTTCTGGCCCAGCACAACGTTCTTCCACACACGCTTCCATGGAAGAAGACGATGCTCCTGAAATACCACCGACACCTCGCTGGGGCGGATCACTGCACCATCAGTCACCGGATCAAGTCCTGCAAGAGTTCTCAGCAATGTGGATTTTCCAGACCCGCTATGACCCAGAAGGGCTACGAACTCGCCCGGAGCAATAGCCAGATCCAGTGCGTTCAAAACCGGAGGACCATCGTTGAACCGGCGCGTCAGACGCTCTACAATAACGGGAGTGCCAACATCGGAACCCACATTGGAATTGGGATGATTACGCAAACCCATTATAACGCACTCCCTCTGCGCGCGTCTGGACGCCACGCAAGGAGGGCGCTTTCCAGCAAACGCACGATCTGATCAGAGATCAACCCAAGCACACCATAAACCACAAGTCCCACGAGAATGATGTCCGTCCTAAGAAAATCTTGGGCGTCCATCATCATATGCCCAATGCCGCTCTCTGCATTCACCTGCTCTGCCACCACTAGCATCAGCCACGACACACCAACGGCATATCGCAACCCAGTCAAAAAATCCGGCAGCGCCCCGGGCAAAAATATGTCTCTGATCGTCTGCCATCGGGACAACCCTAGCATAGACGCCATTTCCAGAAGTTTTGGATCGATGGACCTAATCCCCTTGTGAAGATTCAGATAGATCGGAAATGTTGCTCCAAGTGCTACGAGCAGAACCTTCGGCGTTTCTCCAATACCGAACCACAAGATAAACAACGGAACCAAAGCCAGCGCTGGCAGCGTTCGCAAAACCTGTAACGGGGCATCCACCACATCCTCACCTATGCGGGACAAACCAGCGACGAGCGCCAACATCACGCCCAAGCTAATAGCAAGACCCAGACCAATCCCCGCACGCAGCAACGACACACCAAGATTAAAAGGCAGCGTCCCGTCACGCACCAGCATCCAGCCCGTCACACCAATCTGAACCGGTGAAGCAACTACCCTCGTCGAGAGCAGATTCACAGAGCACGCGATCTGCCACAGTAAAACCAGTCCAATGGGTGAGACATAACGTCTGACGATACGTAGTCTACTCAAACTGCGGCTCTTTCGATGGCCTTTGGTGGTTATGTACGTTCCGGCCAATGTAACGGTGTCCAGCATCAACATCTCCTTAACGGCGAAGGGATTTAACAAGCATCTTGCCATTATCCACGGAGTGATGTCAGGTAAATATTCTAAACACCATCATTTAGCGGGATTTAATTGTCTCTGTTCGCACATTCCGTCATCTTCTGAGAGTTACCTGTCTTCTCATTAACCCTTTCGTTTTTACGGTCGAGAAGAAAGGTCGCGCTTTCTCGTCTCGTGAAGATCGAACCGGCGGTAATATTCTTTCTTCAGGTTTCGACGCCCAACCATCGCTTTGCAAAACTCCTCAATTTGACAGAACAGCACGAGGTATAAAAATGAGTAACTTCTTGAAAATCGGTGTGGCTCCGACCGGAGTGGGCGGCCCAGGCGAGGGACTTCGATGGCTCGACCCTGAAATTCCAGTCGATGCCAGTGTCAACGTAGACTGGTATATCGATATTGCTCGTCAAGCAGAAGCAGCCAAACTTGACTTTATTTTCATCGTGGATAGCCAATTCATCACACCCTACTCACCTCCGCATTACCTTAATCGTCTTGAACCTCTTACTCTTCTTTCCGCGCTAGCCGTAACAACAAATCATATTGGCCTAGTCGGGACTTTGACCACTTCCTATAATTCTCCTTTCAATCTCGCCCGCCGTCTTGCTTCACTCGATCTAATAAGCCGCGGACGCGCAGGCTGGAACGTTGTGACAAGCGGAGACAGCGGGACAGCAGGCAATTACAGTCGTGATGAGCACTACGACTACGACACGCGCTACGCGCTTGCCCATGAGACAATTGAAGTCGTGCGCGGCTTGTGGAAATCTTATGAGGAAGATGCCATTGTCGCTGACCGGAAGACAGGCGTCTTCCTTGATCCTACAAAGCTGCATACTTTAAATCACCAAGGTCATTTTCACAAAGTGACGGGACCGCTCAATATTCAGCGCTCTTCCCAAGGCGAGCCTATTATCTTTCAAGCAGGAGACTCCGAACAAGGCCGTGACCTCGGCGCTGCGACGGCCGATGCGATATTTACGCACGCCCATTCCATTGAAGCTGCCCAAATTTTCTATCGAGACATCAAAAATAGAGCAATATCCTACGGTCGCAATCCGGATCAGGTATTAATCACACCAGGTGCACGAATATATGTTGCGGATACGAATGATCAGGCTCGTGAAATTGAAAAAAACTATCATAATTCGGATCACAGCTTCGATCTCGCATTGAAGGAGTTCGGTCGGGCATTCGGCTGGCACGACTTTACCAGCTATGATGTTGATGCGCCCTTTCCCGCTCAGACGCTGCTGCTCGCGGAAAAAAGCTGGTACACTCAAGCCAAACGCATCACCGATCACGCAGTTTCCGAAGGCTTGACACTGAGGCAGGCCGTCGAACTGACACGTCAATATCGTCCGGGCCCATTTGTCGGAACGGCCGAGACTGTGGCACATGAACTTGTCCGCTGGCGCAACGAGCGTGCGCTTGATGGCATCAACTATTACTTAAGCCACCCAGGGCAATTCAAGCGCTTCACAGCCGAAGTTTTACCTATTCTCCGTGATCTGGGTGCCTTTCGGAAGGAATATGAGGGCACAACAATTCGTGATAATCTCGGCCTTCCCACAGCAGCTTACAGGAATTCTACCGACGCCCGAGAGTCTAACCTTATTCTCCGTAGTGCTTAATAAAGCCAATACGCCCATTATGCCTCGATAAAGGTAATTAGCCGTAGATTCCTGATCCTTCTTCGAAAGAACAGGAATCGAGGGCCTTCTCTTAGCAGTAAAGAAAAAACTTGCTTCTTCACTAGATAATTCATTTATATACATGGAATTCAACAGGGAGGTTTCTTAACAGCCCCCTCAAACAGGATAATACCTTCGTTCCTCAATTCTTTTTTTTGCGGCGAAATGCACGCCAACTACTGACTTAAACATGACGATTATAGCTATTTTTCTAAAATAGACTCCACGATCGCAAAATACTTTACCTGCAATCCCTACATTACGAAAAAAATATGAGGCTTTCCGCGACATCCAGAAATGTTATTTGCAGATAACTTGGGTGTTAATGCCTCCACCTCCATCTTAACTGAATACTAAAAATCGAGAAACCTATGGTTCAACATATTCGACTAGGATTTCTAACCCATCTCCAAGGTAGCAAAGACCCCGCCTCTCTGTTCAGAGACACTATCGAAACTTTTAAAGTTGCTGAATCATTGGGATTCAGCACTGGATGGATCGCACAACATCATCTAGAAAGCGGTCGCGGCGAGCCAGGGGCTGCAGCAGCCCCGCTCATTCTTCTTGCATCAATTGCTGAAAATACACAATCGATTCACTTGGGAACAGCAATCATTACTATCCCGCTCGAATCCACTTTAAGATTAGGCTCAGGACTCATAGCCAGAAGATGACGGTTGCGGCGAGACAGATTGCCGAGAAGAAGACGGTCGGGCATCTGT
>NZ_JAERKU010000027.1:0-5511 GCF_018256955.1 Acetobacter persici | reverse complement strand
GCTACGTACACACCATGCACAGTGTGCACACACTGTGCAGGAAGAGAGTGACGCACACTCTAAGCACACCCATGCACACCCTAATCCAATCACCCAAGACACTCTGGAATTGGTACGCATGAAGGCTGAACTCGAAGCCGAAAGGACGCTTCGAGCAACTATCGAAGTTGACCGTGATCACTGGCGCAACCTAGCGCAAAAACTAACAGAAACATCTCCGAGAAAATGGTGGCGTTTGTGGTGATATTTAAGAGCCTTTTTGGAACAAGCCAATGACGCCCCAATGAGTTGGTAAGAAGATTACTACATTAGCATGAGAATGTCTGAAGTCCGTTATTTCCCGATGTTTATGCACACGCTCAATCGGGCCAATTAGACGTCAGATCACGACTTTCCAAAATGACTCTAAGCATCCCTCCATCAGACGTTAATAAATGTTATTTTTTTGCATTGACAATGTTTCTTGTTTCCAAACATAACCCCAGATCAACAAATTTTGTGAGTTTTGTAAATGTCATCTGTAACCAAGAATTGGTCTTCCGTTCCACAAGAAGGCGGAACAATTGGAACTTCTGGTGTGACAACCATTCTTACGGGTTCACCATCTGGTGACATTAATAATGCCACATTCGATGGCGATGTAGTATTAGATAATAATGGAATCGTTACTTTCCAGATCGTATCTATAAACGAAAAATCATCAGTTACTGTTTCAACAGGAACCTCTCTTGTACTTGATCAAAGTACACTTATGTCTGGAACTATCAACATTGATGGCGGATCTATAAAGAATGGTAACGCCTATAATGGTGGCCCCCTAAACATAAATTTCGGAGATACTACAACAAAGACAAACACGGTAACATTGAATGCATACGGCCTAAGTAACGTTACATTTACAAACGTTTCCCCTGGAGACAATATTACATTTACAAATGCTTACGGAAACATAAGCCTTGTTGATGATGGTAGTGGCGTCATAACAGTTAAAAGCAACTCTGGCGCAATACTTACCTACCTGCATACAGCTAAAAAAACAGATGGCAGCTATTATACTGCCTCAGACTTTTCATCTTCCTCACCTGACGGAAATGATGCTGTTCTTATCTGTTTTCTTTCAGGCTCTCTAATCAATACTCCATATGGTACGAAGGCAGTTGAAGACTTCAACGTTGATGATGAGATCATTGCGTATGTTGATGGGGTCGCGACCCCTCGTCGTGTAACCTGGGCCGGTCAAGCACACTGCAAAGTTCATTCCCATCTTCCTGATGACGAGGCAGGTTACCCAGTCCGCATTCTCAAGAACGCAATTTCGGACGGCGTTCCCTTCAAAGACATGCTAATCACGGCAGAGCACTGCCTGTTCTTCGAGGGACATTTTGTTCCGGCGCGAATGCTCGTGAACGGCCGTTCGATCTTCTTCGACAAGTCCATTACGTCTTACGATTACTACCACATCGAAACCGAAGATCACTCGGTCATCATGGCCGATGGCATGCTCACCGAGAGCTATCTCGATACCGGAAACCGTCGCACCTTCTCCCAGAAGGGGAATGTCGTCTCAATCGGGGGCAGCCGGAACCTGAATTGGGACGATGCGACTGCCCCTCTGACGGTCTCCAGAGAAACAATTGAGCCTCTTTTTCGTAAACTCGAGAACCGTGCGGAAAAGGCCGGTTTTGCGATCCAAGCCGAAGCCCATCCTCTGACAAACGATAGTGACCTGCACCTGACCACGAATACAGGAGCAGTCATTCGGCCGGCACGGCAAAACAACGGACGGGTCATGTTCATGATCCCCAGCGGGGTCGAAAGCGTCCGGATCGTCTCCAATGCCAGCCGCCCCAGTGATGTGATCGGACCGTTCATCGATGATCGCCGCTCTCTTGGCGTTCTGGTTGGAACGGTTACCCTGTTCGAAAGCAACAGAACACGCACGCTGACCAATCACCTCTATGACGCCCAGCTCCCAGGCTGGAACAACGTGGAAGAGGGAACCATGCGTTGGACCAGCGGAAATGCTTTGCTCCCCTTGGGAGAACGCGCACCAGGAGCCCTAGCCCTGATGGCAATCGAAGTCAGAGCCGCAGGTCCCTACGTCCTGAACGAGACGATCTCCGAGCATCAAGCCCTGAAAGCCTGATTAGTGATTCTGCCCTGGAAACATTCCAGGGCAGAATCACTAGGAATCAGAAAAAATCCGGCCCGCTGTCGTAATCCCGGGAACGGGACGGCCCACCCCGTCCTCGCCCACGGCCTCGCGCTGGGGCCTGGGCCCTCTCGGCCTGCTGACGCAAGGCTTCCTTGCGTTCCTCCTCACGCCTGCGGGCCTCTGCTGCCCGTCTGGCCTGCTCCTCGGCCTCCTGCTTTCCCTTCACCCGCAAGGCGTTCAGAAGGCCATTCACCCCTTTCCGCTTGGCGTCCATGGCCTGCGCCGCCACGTCCCTGACGGTGGCGGCCAGCTCGCGCACCATTTCCCGCACATGGTCGTTCAGGGTACGCCTGCGCTCGTTCTCCTGAGCCTTGAACGTTTGGGGCTTGTACGGCTCTCCCTTGCGCTCCTGCTCAGCCTTGTGCTTGCGCTCCATCGTGGTGCTGGTCGGGCCAAGATGCAGGGTCGGTATCTCGTCCACGCCCTGCCGCTCATAGCTGCGGTGGTCGATGCGGGCGGGCTTCTGGTGGCGCTCTAGTGCTTCGTTGCACTGCATGGCCCACAATTCCCGAAGGCTCTCGATCTCCGGGCCACCCGTCTTGGCGGCGTCCAGGATGCGGGTCTTTTTGCCCAGACCATCCGGTTCGACTTCCCGTGTCGTGGTGAGGATATGGGTGTGATAGTTCCGGTCATCACCACCAGAACTGGGGGCATGGAGAGCAACATCAGCAGCCACCCCGTAACGCTCGACCACAGCAGAGGCAAAAGACCGCGCAAGGTCGGCCCTGTCTTTGGCGTCCAGTTCAGCGGGAAGGGCCAGCACATACTCCCGGGCCGTCACCGAGTTAGAACGCTTCTCGGCTTGCTCGGCAGCGTTCCACAAGGTCGAGCGATTATGCGCCCACTCGCAACCAACCGGGGCAATGATGAAACTATCATCAACCCCGGTTCGGTTAGCGTAGTCGTGCTGGCGTCCATCGCGTTCGTTGGTCAGCGTGTCCCCGGTTCGATAAGCCGCAGCGGCAACGGCACTTCTGCCGGTGCTACGCGATACGGTCTTAACGGACAGGTGGAAGATCGCCACGGAATTGGCTCACTGACAGAATGAGGTTGCAAGGGGTTTGCCCCTGTCGCACGGAAACTCGAAGAGTTTGCATAAGTGCGCCCTTAATACCTATCGGCATGAAGGGTTTTTAGGCAACCTCATTTTGTGGTATAGTTACACTCAAGAGGAGTTCCCCACACATGAGAAGCACAAGCCAGCCGACCAAATCCCCAAGAATTCTTGAAGCTGAAAAGAGGCTTGAGCAGGCACGGAACGCCCTGAAAGATGCCCGCAATGCTGAGAACAGGCAGAAGCGGAAAATAGAAGATCGCCAAAAAATCATCTTGGGTGGCGCGCTGCTTAAAGCAGCGGAAGGTGATGACCGCTTCTCGAACGTGATTGATGCCCTCCTTAAGAGGTTGTCTCGTGAGCAGGACGTAAAGGCTTTTCAAGATCACGGGTTCACCACACCCCGTCCAGCACAAGTGCAGAATGAGGGCTGACCATGAGTGAGCCGGATGACACGGAAGATTTCGGCCTTCGTGCGTTTGAGGATTTGAAGAACACCGTCCAGCGGTCGAATAAAGCCTATTCGGACGTTTCTGGTAAGCTGCCAGCCCTAGCGAAGCAGCTTGAGGCACTGGACGCCAAAAGCACCAAAGCCGCGCAACGGGTTGAAGAAGCTGCGCAGGCCGTCACCAGCTACATCAAGACCGACCGGCGCACCCTGCTCATCACCTGCGGGTTTGGGGCAATCGTGCTCGTGTTCTGCGCGGCCTTTCTGGGTGACATCAAGGGCAACCGAGCCGGATACGCCCAAGGGTTCGCTGAGGGGCAGCAGGAAGCCAAGAAACGGGACGCGCTGGCGGAATGGGCCGTGTCGTCACCATCGGGATATATGGCCTACGAAATGGACAGGGCGGGCCAGATTCAGGCGTTCGGCATGTGCAAAATCGAAGGTTACAAGGTCAGAACCGACCAGAAAGGAACGTGGTGCGTATCCGCCTCCGGTGGTGGCCTCATGTGGCCTATAGCGCAGCCCTGACCGTCACTGGTAAAAAACACCATAACAACCACACACCCCATTCCTGAGCCATTTACGGGCCAAATTGAGGGGTGTTTCAGGGCTGGGCTAGCGCGGAGCGGAAGCGGCGTAGCCCGTCCGCAGGACGCCAGACAGAGGGTGAATATAATTTGCCTTTGATCCGCCCCCGAGGGTCCACAGGACCCGAGGTCCGCTACCGTTTATAATACGTTCGCTCCCCTCGAACCCGTGGGCTTCGTGGACGGTTCTTAAGATCATAGAAGTGATTATAAAAAATCACTCTTCTTTTCAGATACTTAGTTGGGGGGGGTAGTCCCATCTAGATGGGACTACCCAGTCCCATCTAGATGGGACTGGTTTGGATAAATTTTGTCAAATTATTGACATTCAATATCCGAAATTTTAGACATTCAATGTCCATTTACTGACAACTGTTGTTCATAATTGAGACGGGGTAGTCCCATGTCAAAAGTTCCGCCAAAAGCCGTTGGTCTTGCCACCGCTCCTAGTGGAACGTGGGTACAAACTGAACGAGCGGCCCATGAACGATGGGCCAAGCTCATAGGATCGCACCCAAAAGCAGCTGCACTCATGCATGTCATTGTAGGCAACATGGGACGACACAATGCTTTAGTGGCCAGTGTCCCCAATCTTCAGAGAATGATGGGATGCTCACGGAATACGGTCCTTCGTGCAATTAACGTGCTGAAGGATGAAAATTGGATTGAAGTACGTCAGCTTGGCGGGGTCGGTACTACAAACGCCTACATCGTGAATGACCGGGTAGCGTGGTCTGGACCACGAGATGGCATCCGCTACAGCTTATTTTCGGCGGCAGTTCTGGTCTCAGATAACGAACAGCCCGATAAATCGGAAATTGGCGCACAACCTCCCTTAGAGCGGATTCCGACCCTGTATACAGGAGAAAGACAGCTACCGACCGGTCCCAGTATGCCTCCCCCTTCCCAACCTTCTCTTGAGGGATTGGAACCCGACTTACCAGCCACTAGCCGCGACGATCCTGCATGATGAGCTCGCACACCCATGCACACCTATCCCCTGCACAGGCCGCACAAGTAGCTGACGTCTCCCGATGGACAATCATGCGCGCTATAAAATCAACAGATTTGCAGGCTTTTCGAGATAATAAGAACCAGTGGCGGATCAAAATCGACGATCTGAACACGTGGCTACGTACACACCATGCACAGTGTGCACACACTGTGCAGGAAGAGAGTGACGCACACTCTAAGCACACCCATGCAC
>NZ_JAERKU010000026.1:0-6391 GCF_018256955.1 Acetobacter persici | reverse complement strand
CCATTCCCTCAATTAGAACCGGAGGAATGGAAGCATACAGAAGAACTCAAAACCAGGGGGTTTTTCGAACCCTCCACCTGATGAAACTCTGAAAATCCGGCGTCACCTCTGGCGCCCGGATACAGACTGTCAGAAGAGGAAATCCTGAAGAATGATTTGGCATACAAATCTGGCGTTCTACTCAACCTTGTTTCTGACTCTTCTGCCTGTCAGGGGATATCCCCAACACGTCTTGCTATCCGACTCTGACGAACCAGTGATTGTGACACTCGGAACGGGTGGCGGGCCCATTGCCAGAAGCGAACGGGCGGAAACATCGACAGCTATTCTCGTCGGCTCCCGGACCTACCTTGTCGATGCAGGCAATGGGACATTGCAAAGACTTGCTGCGGCACATATTCCGCTTTCATCAATCACCGCAATTTTCATCACACACTACCATATCGACCACACAGGAGATTTGCCGGCTCTGATCGGCACCCGTTGGGTCAATCGTATTTATACTCCGATGTTCATCGTGGGACCACCGGGTGTAGAGGATATTACCGCCGGAATCTGTCGTTTTCTTGAACCAGCCAGACAGGCACGTACGGGACACATCAATGCAGCCCCCTCCCCCTGCAGCACGCTCAGACCTGTCGTGCTAAAAGCGCCTTTAAAAGGTTTTGACGGAAAAGACTTCCATTTAACTTCCGTTGTGAATACGCATTATCATGGAGAAACCTCTCGCAGCGCTGACTCACTCTCGCTCCGTTTCGAATTTCCTCATGAGACGCTTTATTTTACTGGAGATACCGGTCTGACTGCGACTGTCATCAATCACGCTCACGGTGCAGACGTACTAATCTCCGAAGTGATTGATGAGGAGGCAACACGAGCGTATCTAAAAAGCCATTATCTCCATTCTTCTATTTCTGAAAACGATGCTCTGCTTCAGCATATGGTTTCAGAACATATGACACCGTTACAAGTCGGACAACTAGCATCACAGGCCCATGTAAAATCCGTGATCCTGACTCATCTTGTTCCGGGACTCGATGGAGAAACTGGAGAAAGCCACTACATAGCCGGTATAAAAAACGCCTTCTCTGGACCTGTTTACCTATGGCATGATCTCATGAAGTTCGAGCCCGCTCCCAACCATATTTTCCGACCGCATTGATCTGACAACAATATCCAAGAATGATTGAAAATTTTTATATAAATCCTTCTTCATAATGAGTATTATATGCTTCTTCGGTAAACGGTTATTTTCAGCGCATCAAGAAATGCATACTCGTTGATTTTTACGTTACAATACTACAATTAATTAAATTTTTTGGAATAAAATTAAATTATTTACAAGCATAATATTTTACTGATTTTTAATCGAGGTCTCTTCTCTTCAACGCAACAGGCAATCCATAACGGCAAGACAAGCCTGAACAGCAGCAATATCGCATTCCAGAACTGGAACAGGACGGGAGAGCAGAGTTTGTAGTATGATATCCGAGAGATTCTGAGCAGCTACTAACTACCTACAATCTGACTGCCAGCATCTCGGCCAGCCGGCGGGTCACTCAAGAACTCTTTGGTCTTTAGCCCGCCGTGCCTCACAACTTAAAATACGGCCATCAGTATCGAGCACGGACGTCACGATATCAGCGGTCATTAAACAAGATAGACCGACAACCACTTTTAACGCGTTTCATCCCTAGCGAGCTCATCACCAAACCCGTCCGCGTCACGGAAAAACTCCCGCAACAGATCCAAAAAAGCCCGTACATTGGCGTTAGACTGTTGGCACGGCAACATGACAGCATACAGATCAACCTTCTCACCGTAAAAATCAGGCAGGATCCGGACCAGACGCCCACTGGCGATATCACGATAAACATCACTCAGTAGTTTATAGGCAATGCCGCGCCCGGACACGGCCCAGTCATGAATGATCTCGCAATTGGTACTCGAAAATTTAGGGCTCACCGTCACCACATGCTTGTCATGCTCATTACCTACGGCCCATTTATTAAGGACTGTCATCGTCTTCTGTCGCCGGATACACAAACAATCATGGCTGGCAAGATCATTGGGTGTCTGCAGCACAGGCCGTTTCTCGAAATAGGTCGGAGAAGCACAAAGTACTCGCCGTGTCGTGGCCAGAAGGGTAACAATCGACCCAGGCGTATCCGGCAAACCCAGACGGATATTAATGTCCAACAGGCCATCACCAGGATCGTGTATGCCTTCGCTAGCCAGCACAAGACTGATCTGGAGCTTGGGATAACGCTCGCTGAACGCTTCGATAAACGGGGCAATCTGGCGACGCCCCAATTCCATGGGCGCTCCCACAATCAGATTACCCTGCGGCTCGCTACTGGCCGAAGCAATCTCATTTTCAAGGACATCAATTTCCTCTATAATGGCCATCCCCCGGCTGTAATAAACCTGCCCGGCCTCGCTAAGACGAAAGACGCGGGTAGTTCTGATAATAAGTGTCACGCCAAGTCGTGCTTCAAGGGTTGCCAGTTTTCGGGAGATAGCAGCCGGTGACGTGCCCACGGCGCGAGCGGCGGCAGTTATGCTGCCTGCATCAACAAGGTTAGTAAAAAATCTCAGATCGCTGGCTTCGCCCTGCATACCACTTGTCCATTGTTGCTTCTGTTGAAAAAGCGTTTTGTTTTTAAAGCTGCTACCAGATCACCATTTCTTGAGCGCATACTCTACTGAAATCAGAGGAGTTATGACGTGAATATCGTTCAGAAGAAAAGCCTCGTTTTGGCAGATATGGAATCCGTCCCGACAGATAACGCTGTTTCGGATAAGAAAAACAACCCTTTATCCGAACTGGTTGATGACGAGCTCAAGAAAGCCCTGATCGGCACATGGCAGCTTGTTTCCTATCAGGTCGAACTGCAGGAAACCGGCGAATTCATTGATGCTATGGGGGCCACACCGCGCGGCCGAGTCATCTTCACACCTGACAACTGGGTGGCCTTCAATCTGGAAGGCAGCAACCGAACACCCGCAGAAACAGAAGATGATCATATGACGCTTCTGAACACGCTGGTCGCCTATATCGGTCGCTACCGTATCGAGAAAAACCAGTGGATTACCACGGTCGAAACCGCCTGGGCCCCCCAGTGGGTCGGCACCGAACAACGCCGCACCGTAACTGTGGATGACGAATTTGCCCGCGTCATAACACCTTGGCGGAAAATGCCGAACTGGGGCGGTGGTAAGATGTCCCGCAGCATTATCCGCTTCCGTCGAGCCCACTGAGGATCAAAACAAACTAGGCTCAGGACCTATTAATTTATTGAACTGAACGAGAGGTTGTAATGCACAGGCGTACCGATGGAGGTGAGGCTGTGAGTGACGTGTTTTTGCTGTATGAGAGCCAGATGAGGCTGATTGAGACATTTTTCCCTCTGGCACACGGAGTGCCCCGCGTGGATGATCGGCCTGTTCTGAGCGGGATCGTTTATGTCATCCATAACGGTCTTCAGTGGAAAGACGCTCCGACAGCGTATGGTCTGCACAAGACTTTATGCAACCGCTTTATCCGGTGGGGCCGTCGGGGTGTCTTTGACAGGATCTTTGTCGCCCTGACAGAACAGGCTGGCCGTTCGAAGCGCCTGATGATCGATGCAACACATCTCAAGGCGCACCGAACATCGGTGTCCCTGCTCAAAAAGGGGCTTTCCCCGCCATATCGGACGGACAAAAGGCGGCCTAAACTTAAAACTTCATGCCATGTGCGATGATCAGGGCCGACCTGTCCGCCTTCATCTGACTGCTGGACAGGTCAGTGATTTCAAAGGTGCTGATGTGCTGCTGGCGGACCTGTCGAATGAGACAGAGGACGTCATCGGTGATCGGAGATACGACAGCAATACAATCAGACAGTCTCTCGCAGACCGGAACATCACCCCCTGTATTCCGCCGAAGAAGAACAGGAAATCAAAGCCACCTTACAATTGGCATCTGTATAAAAAACGCCCTCTGATCGAAAACATGTTCGCGAAACTGAAAGACTGGCGACGGGTGGCAACACGATACGACCGCTGTGCTCATACATTCATGTCCGCAATCCAAATCGCAGCAAGCTTCATCTTCTATCCTAAAGAATGAGTCCTAAGCCTAGGAGACCGGCCAATCTCCTACCCCTCCATGTGCCTGTGACTTCCTGCATCACAACCAACTCAATCTTCAGTCGCAAAGATAGGAGACTTATAGAGAAAGGCATGAGAGACAAAATACCCCTCATACCTCTCACAACCAGATCCCTTCAGACTTCGGGTTTAATAGTGGGGTGAGTATTGGGGTAAATCTGCTCGACCGCAGGCTGCCCTTTTCCGGGTTTTTTCATACCAAATGCATTAACCGGCTGAGCTCTGTTTACCCACAAAGCATAATACAAATGGTCTGAGCGCGGATCATCCGTATTGGGATGAATAAGAATTGTCAGATCCAGGTTATTTAACTGCAACCACGGCACGATCACTGGTAATTGCTCATTACTAAAACCAAAATAAAAAGAGGGTGTAACATGCGGCCCGACAGGCTTTGTATTCCAATGCCCCATTTCAACTCTGAACCGTTCAGCAGACCATTTTCTGAGCAGAGCTGCTTTCTGGTAATTATCTTCATTAAAGTAAATATGAGCATGATAGCTTTTAATATCTGTATAAGGTCGCGGCTTTGAGGGAAGAGGGTCTTCATTCGGCCGGAAGCCCGGTGGGCGGGTGGTCGCTTCCAGCTCAGGATGTTCACCCCACGGACTATGCCCCGGCAAATGCGGAACCTCAAAAGGTCCGGGCGGCGGCGCGGCTCCGTCGCCATGAACCGCCTGAGCCAATGCTTTTCCTGCGCCCAGCGCTGACGCAAGAAGCCCACCACCAGCAAGCAGCCCTCCACGCCCCAATAATTGCCGCCGTCCCGGCGAGAGCAGATTAGCCCATTCGCGATCAATATCGTCGATAGCTGTCGGGGACACGTTTTCTGCCTGAGGCTGATCATGCTTTGACATCAGTTTTTCCTTCAAAAAATCATAGAATTTTTCAGAGTTTTACGGATACGCGTCCGTAGTAGTAGCCACCAAGCACACCCAGCGGCCCGCTATTGTCATACAGACCGGTAAATTGCGAATTGTAGGCCGGGATTGCACTTTTAGGGATCTTGCTTGGATACTGATTCAGAAGATTATTAGCACCTACAGTAACATTGACCCGCTTTGTAACATCGTACCCAATATTGAGGTCCGTTACGAAAGACGGCGTAATATTATAGCTTCCACCAGTCACATCGTTATAGCGTTTAAGAGCACCGTAGTGAGTTTCCCTTACAAATATGGAGAACTTTCCATATTGATAGCTTAAAGAAACAATTTCTTTATCAGGCGGAGAGCGATATCGTAATGTATATTCTGTCGATTTAGAGAGAATACCAATATTAGGTAACCCCTGAAGCACAGATGGAATAGCATTTCTTTTGGTGACGAGGGTGTCATTAATATTCACACCCGCAGTCCATCGGAATGTGCCACCGCCGATAGCATGGTGACCATCAGCCGTAAAATCCAGACCGCGCGTTCTGGTATTGCCAATATTTGTAAAATAATGGGCAATCAGACCATTTCCGGCTGATATGCCTGCGCTGTTCAGTAAAGTCTCAATTTGATTCACTTGAGAAGTTGTTAATTCATTACCACTCCCATCCAGCGCAACACCCGTGCTCCGGTCAATTCCAATATCGGCAGACGTGCCAATACGATTGGCCACATCAATTTCATAAACGTCCAGACTGAGATTGACTGATTTTTCGGGGCTATAAACAAGACCCGCCGTAAAATCACGAGACGTCTCCGGTTTTAACGGAGACGCTCCTAACGCCCGCGCCACACCCGATGTGGGTTGCGCCAGCATATAGGACGTACCATTATGGTCAGATGTATTTGAGTAAGACTCAGTCACCAGACTGGGAGCATGGAAGCCATTACTAACTGTCGCCCGGAACGCAAAATTATTCGTTATGTCGTAACGGGTTGAAAATCTGCCCGAGAAATTTTTCCCAAAATCTGAGTAACTCTCTATTCTTCCTGCCAGGTCAACAGTCCAGTTTTTTGTAACTTTACTCGCCAGCCCGACATATCCCGCAAAGCTATGGCGCGATGAACTGTTCGCATCAACTGGCAAATACCCGACCAGACCAGAAGAGCCAGACCCGACATAAGAATTATATTCACCAGCCCCCAGAGACTGGGTTTCATTCTGAAATTCGAAACCGCTGCTGAAGTCGAGAGGTTTGGCAAAAAATGGAATATTAAAAGACCGTGACGTGCCCCCCGAAAATGTAACCATTTAAAAGTAGAGTCCGATCGAGAAGGATACGGACGAATGAAACGCAGTCG
>NZ_JAERKU010000025.1:0-10539 GCF_018256955.1 Acetobacter persici | reverse complement strand
GCCTATTCATGATTCGAGAGCCGCTTATCTCGAATATCCCAAACACGCTTCATAGAGCTTCACATAACAATGTCGGCCTTCGGGAGACTGTCATGCCCGTTTGAGTGTCGACTGTGAGGCCGACTGCTGCCTGTCTGCTCCTGTATCATTGAGCAGACAGGCCGATCAGGGGGGGAAGCCGAATGTCCGCTTAAGGTTTGAGAAGCCCGGAAGCGGACGGTTTCCTCAAACGAGGATGAGTATAGCCACGAAGCAAAAGTCGAGATATAGTGGAAGTCAAAAGAAAAGAGTTAAATGATGCTGGTCAGGACTATATCATTCTCTGAATTTGACCTTAATCTTATTAACTCTTTGAGAGGGCAGAATGTCTCTCATATCCGCGTACTCAACGAAGTGTTTCTTGATATTCATTGTAGCAACGGCACAGTCGTTGGCTTCATGCCGGATGAGACAGAGATACTACATCCTCGTGAAGAATTTTGGGGCGACATCAAACATCCGCGGATTATTAACGGGCCATTTTGCGAAGAAGACTCCCTTAAAAACACTATCCATGAAATAGACGTTCTACCAGCGTTCGGAGAAATTCGTAGTATATGGGGTCTTCGCACAGCGGTCAGTGTTTACGAGTTTCAGCCTCTTTATTCAGGATATGACCCGGCGGCAGGCTTCTTACGCTATGCTATGCCACCTGAAATTCAAAAACTTCCCTTGAGAGAATTTCGATGGGATAATTTTAATCCAGATTTAGTGCCGGCGGGCGCTGATTACGTAATTGCTGATATTGGTATTATCCTTGATGTCGGAGGTACCGCCGTAAATGCATCAACCCTTGAAAATCAGTGGAGTATTACACAGGAAATACCAGGAATTTCTATGCTTACCAAGGGTGTATTTAAATTGCGCTACGAGGTGTATCGGATATTCTAAAAACGAAGCGGACATCACAATGATGATCTTGCCTCAAGTCTTTGGAGATAGATGCAACTAAACCGAACTTAATCCCAGACATATGTTCTCTCTCCCAAAAAATAAAGTTTTCTAAAACATGGTTGATAAAATCATTCATGTTCCGGACAACGTCTTGAGAAGGACCCAGTCAGCGTGTCTTCATTCATGCGTTTTAATGTCACGCAACGCGCAGACGAAGGAGATTTCGTTCTCTTTAAAGAATCTGGAAGACAGAATATCAGGCAATATAAGACACAAGAAACGTTAACCGTTCATCGGGGAAGTAATGGCCGCTTTTCAGTGCTTAGTCCGATGTCTAAAATATCTTACATGAGGCGATAGCTGCCGCTGCATTTCTGTGCCAAACTCGAAACACATGCCTCTCCTTCGCTTCGCCGTCGAATTCGCTGCTCTCTATCTCGGTGGCCCTCTTATCGTCCTCGAACTCCGCCGCCCCGGCATCCTGTTCGGACTCATCTGGGTGGCGGCTATCGTGGCGTTTCTCGCGATCCGGGGCGAAAAGCCGCAACCTCATGACGTGCGTCGCGAGCTGCGGGCCATCTTCCTGCGTTTCGCGATCCTCGCGCCGGTTATTGTGGCGCTGACTGCATGGTTCTGGCCAGAAACATTCCTCAGCCTGCCGCTTCAAAAACCGCGGTTCTGGCTTCTGATCATGGTGCTCTATCCGGTGCTGTCCGTATGGCCGCAGGAAGTGCTCTACCGCGCATTCCTGTTTGCCCGATATCGCTCGCTGTTCCGCAGCGACACAGGCATCATCATCGCAAGCGCACTCGCTTTTGGCTTCGCCCATGTGATCTTCCTGAACTGGATCGCAATCGGCATGACCACCGTCGGCGGCCTGCTCTTCGCCCGCGACTACGCACGTCACCGGTCGCTGCGCCTGACTTGCCTGGAACACAGTCTCTATGGTTGCCTGATCTTCACCGTAGGCCTCGGCCGCTTCTTCTACACAGGCGCCGCCTGGCACCACTGAGAGCGCTAGCCTACCGGGCCGGAGCCGGCGTTCGCCCGTCTCGGCACCTGCAGACCAACGCCCCAGAATCCAGCCGGGCTACCACGTCAGCATTACGGAAGATGTCCACTTCCGGTGTCTCGCGCGGGCAGTTCGGGCAAGGTCAGGGCAAAACCGGTAGGTCCGTTTAGCGCGTAGCAAGCAGACAGACAGCTCTCCGCCGTCATGTCGGTCATACATACAATTGAAATAGTTTTCCGAAAGCTGACATTCACCAAACGTAAGCGTGCGTCGATCGAATTAGGTACGATGGCACATTTGCTTGACATTGAGAATGTTGTGTCCGCTCTCGACGTCATAAGGGGTAATCTAGCGGACTAAGCAGAACGTGATCGTTCCCTCGCAATCCGTAAGCCTTGTCGTTAAATCTTTCTGCATGAAGCAAAGTCGCATATTCCATGATTATGCGATTCCTGACCCGAATAAAGTCACTGCAAGCCCTTGAAGCCGCGGCCCGACATGGCAGCTTCGTGGGAGCGGCTTCCGAACTGGATGTCACGCCAGCGGCAGTCGGCCAACTCGTGCGCTCACTTGAAGATTGGGTAGGCTGTCCTCTTTTTAAACGCTCGCGCTCGGGGCGTGAACGCCTGACACCCACAGAAGAAGCACGCGAAGCCCTCAGAGATATCGCGCATGGTCTGGACCTGCTGGAGGCCGGTCTGAAGACGCTAAAAGGACGTAAAGCGCGCTCCATTGTGGTGATCACCGCCTCTCAGGCTCTGGTCGCCAACTGGCTTCTGTCTCGCCTAAACGATTTTACCTCGGCATATCCAGACATCGACGTCCGTCTGGACGTCTCTGATCGTGTCATGGACCTGACACAAGGAGATGCTGACATTGCCATTCGTTGCGGGATGGGGGCCTGGAAAGGCGTCAAGGCTACCTATCTCATGGACGAGGAAATTATTGCCGTCTGCCATCAGCGTCTCTTACCCTCGCATGGAAAGGTTGATGCGAACTGGATCGCCACCCAGACCTTGATCCATGACGGCTCTGGACATCCTGAGGGTGATTTCCCCACATGGGAAAAATGGCTGACACAGGCCGGTGTTGCTGAAGCGCCGACTGATCACGGGTTCAGCATTAACTCAG
The DNA here is from genome assembly GCF_018256955.1 of Acetobacter persici. Lineage (NCBI taxonomy): Bacteria > Pseudomonadati > Pseudomonadota > Alphaproteobacteria > Acetobacterales > Acetobacteraceae > Acetobacter > Acetobacter persici. Next base: position 7,463 of record NZ_JAERKU010000025.1, on the reverse strand, counting down.
CCGCTGCCGTTATTCAGGGAGCAGTTGCCGGTCGCGGGGTAGCCCTTGTCCGGAAAAGGTTGGTCGCGCTAGAGATCGAAAGCGGTCGGCTCGTTCATCTTCTTCCAGACCAACGCTGGCCAGTGAAATGGGCGTATTATGTCGTGGCGACGAACAAGGTATTACGGCGCTATGAGGTGAATGCCTTTCATGACTGGCTAACAACAAAAATTGCGCTCCAGCCGGAAAACACGCCTTCCGAAATCTGAAACGGTCTCCCAAAGAGAATGGTGTCCGGATCGGTGAGAGAAGACGATAGACGAGAAAGTTTTTCTTTGTCGTCGATGTCGTTGAAATGCGTCGTGGTTTTATAGTTTGTCATTCATTGTGCCCTTCAGTTGGAAGTAGCAAGGATGACAAGTCGATGCTCGGCGGAAAGACAGCACTTGTTACAGGCGGTTCTAGCGGGATCGGACTGGCATCTGCCCGTAAACTGCTTGAACAGGGCGCACGTGTCGCCATTATGGGACGCTCGCAGGACAAGCTCGACAAAGCGGTCGTGGACCTCGGTGAGGATCGCGTTTTGCCTCTTCAATGCGACGTCGGGTCCAATGAAGATCTGGAGCGCGCCGCCGAGTGCCTGAAACAGGAATACAGTGCGCTAGACATTCTGTTCGCCAATGCGGGGCTCGCTTACGGGACACCTCTGGGGGGCACCGACGAAACCGCCTATAGTCGTATGATGGACGTCAACGTTAAAGGCGTTTTCTTCACTGTCCAGACTTTTCTGCCCCTCATACGCGAGGGTGGCTCGATCATTCTCAATACATCATGGCTCAATCAGGTGGGCACACCGGGACGGGCAATCCTGTCTGCCTCGAAGGCAGCAGTGCGTTCCTTTGCTCGCACGATGTCAGCCGAACTGCTGGATCGAAAGATCCGTGTGAATGCTGTCAGTCCGGGCTCCATTGAAACGCCTATCCACCGCAGTGCCAATCAAACCGAAGACGCGTTCCGCGCCTATTCTGAACGTGTTGGAGAACAGGTACCGATCGGACGTATGGGGCGACCGGATGAGATCGCCGCTGCCGTTCTGTTTCTGGCCAGTGAGGCATCAAGCTACATGCTGGGTGCGGAGATCGTTGTCGATGGCGGAAGAGCAGAGTTATAAATCATGTTGTTAAATGAAGATCTTTCCAAACGAACCCTTGTCAATGCCGGGTCGCTGGACTGGGTGCCAAGTCAGACGCAGGGTGTCGACCGTCGCATGCTGTTTCGGCTTGGAGCAGAAAAAGCGCGGGCAACATCGATTGTGCGCTATGCACCCGGCAGTCTGTTTCCGCGTCACGCGCATTCTGGTGGCGAAGAGTTTCTGGTTCTTGACGGGGTCTTTCAAGACGAGACCGGAGATTTCCCGGTTGGAACGTACGTTCGCAATCCGCCAGGTTCGAGTCATGCGCCCGGTAGTGCAGATGGTTGCACGATCTTCGTCCGGCTCTGGCAATTTGCCGCAGATGATCGGGAGCGCGTCGTGTGTCGCCCTGGTGAAGGACAAGTCTTGCCTCTCCGCTCCGGTGTGACTGCCTCTCGATTACTGTTTGAAGGCTTCGGAGAAAAGGTCGTTTTAGAGGACTGGGAGGCTGACACACATCAGGTGCTGGTCAATCCCGATGGTCTGGAACTGCTCGTGCTTTCCGGCTGCTTCACGGAAGGCGGAGATGAACTGACACGGTGGAGTTGGCTACGCCTGCCGGCAGGAATGCCTTTCGACGCCCGGATTGGCACCCAAGGTGCACGCGTCTGGTTCAAGTCTGCGCCCCTGCTGCATCCCGATGTCTGCGCCTTTGATGCAACCCCTTAATACGATGAAAGGTCAGGCATGAAACCGTGTCTCAAAGCTGTTTTAGTCGGTGTTGGTGGAACAGTTGTTCTTGATGTGTGGGCCGCAGCAATGGGCAGGATTACGGGCAAGCCTGTTACCAACTGGCCCATGTTTGGCCGCTGGCTTGGGCATATGACACAGGGGCAATTCGTCCAGCCTGACATGAGGAAAGCCTGTCCGGTTCGGGCTGAAGCAGCAATTGGATGGTCCGCCCATTATGCCATTGGCATCGGCTATGGATTGGGTGTTCTGGCATGGCGCGGGACTACGTGGTTTTCCCGACCAACGCTCGGAACACCCCTGAAACTCGTCTGGATGCTTCTAGTCGCGCCCTATTTCATCATGATGCCAGGTATGGGGCTGGGCGTAGCGGGTTCGAAAACACCGCAGCCCACGACGACGCGGATCAAAAGCGTCATCGGACATTCAGTCTTCGGTCTGGGTATGTATGCCACGGCCCTGATCCTGCGTCGCAAGTAAGCGGACCCGTCAAATGATTACATGCGATGTCGCCATTGTCGGTGGTGGTCTGTCGGGGTTGTACGCGGCCCGTCTTCTCCGCAAGGCATCGATTGATGTCGTGCTGATAGAAGCGCAGGCACATTTAGGCGGGCGCATTCGGACAGTCGATGACAAAGGGCAACCAACAGAAGATGGCTTTGACCTCGGTGCCTCCTGGTACTGGCCCCACATCCAACCGGCCATCGGTGAGTTGATCGCTGAACTTGGGCTTTCGTCTTTCACACAGAATACCGATGGCGACGTTCTGTTCGAGCGTATGTCCCGCGAGCCTATTCATCGTTTCAGTGACATGGGACAGGAACAGGCCTCGAGACGACTGATTGGAGGAACCCTGCGCCTTATAAACGCTCTGACATGCGACATACCTGCTGATCGTCTGCTTCTGAACCGCCGTGTGACGGCAATGACGTTGATGGAAGCAGAGGTAAATATCACATGCCAGCCTTCTGAAGGGCGGGCGGAAACCATCATGGCGCGACATGTCATTGCGGCGTTGCCGCCCCGACTTCTCGAAGCGACCGTCGCATTTGCTCCGGCACTGGAGAAGGCTGATACCGCGCATTGGCGGGATACCCCAACCTGGATGGCGCCCCACGCCAAGTTTTTTGCTTTTTATGAGCGCCCGTTCTGGCGGGATGAGGGGCTGTCAGGCACAGCACAAAGCATGGTCGGGCCAATGGTCGAAATCCACGATGCAACCACATCCTCTGGCAAAGCAGCCCTCATGGGGTTTATCGGCGTGCCAGCCGCCCAGAGACGGCTGCTTGACGAGGAGACGCTCGCGAAAGCCTGTGCCGGGCAGTTAGGCCGTCTGTTTGGTCCACTCGCGGCAAAGCCGCAGGCGACCTTGTTGAAGGATTGGGCGACGGATCCCCTGACAGCTACTGAGGCCGACGTCGCCGCAGGCGGTCATATTACAGCTACGAATGAGCCATGGGTCACAGGAGCTTGGCGAAAGAGGCTGACACTGGCAGGTAGCGAAACAAGCTCGCAGGAGCCTGGCTACCTCGCAGGTGCCATCATTGCAGCCAGAAGTGCTGTAGAAGACGTATGCGGATGACGGCCCAGAAGGATGAAATGGTCGGACTCATGATCCAAGCCCTTCCGCTTCAAGAATTTTCCGGTGCGAGAGAAAGGCAACCGCACTTCAGGGTGCCGGAAATGCATCCCATTTTACGTGGGGTTTCAGAAAAAAGGAGAGAAAAATGACCACCTTTACACATGTTACGGTTGGCACAAATGATCTCGAAGCTGCCCGTAATTTTTATGACAAGGTGCTGGCAACACTCGGCTGGACCCGTATCACGGATCTGGGAGATAAGGGCAGCATCTGGGGCGACGGCAAGCCTTCTTTTTTTGTTCTTAAACCGATCAACGGTCAGCCGGCCACAGTTGGCAATGGCGTAACGATCAGCTTTGAAGCCGCGACGCATGCGGCAGTCCATGCTTTTCACGAAGCGGCACTTGCGCTGGGAGGTCCGGATGAAGGCGCTGTGGGGCCGCGGAACTGGGCACCCCACGCTTACGCCGGGTACACACGTGATCCTGAAGGCAACAAGATCGCCGCTTATTGTTTCGCAGCGGAATAAAACTGGGAAAGGTGCTTATCGGTCTATTGTTTGCGAGAGGCACCGCCCGTCCAACCAGATAGTCTTCACCATTCAGATGCAAGACGAGCGTGCCTGGCTGGTTGGGCGGCTTAAAGTTGCTATCAGAGTGTAGAACATCACACTCCAGACCTAATCATATGCACCCGAATTAAAAAACTGTCTTATGAATTTTTATCTGTCTGAATTTCAGGTAATTTAAATCGTGATCTGGAAGCCGACTGTCTGCTTCCCCCCCCTGATCGGCCTGTCTGCTCAATGATACAGGAGCAGACAGGCAACAGTCGCCTCATGTCGGTCATAAAAGCGATTGTGACGGCTGCCCAAAAGCCGACATTGTCAGGCGAACCGTGATAGACTGAGTTTTGGACATTCCTGCCGATTAGCTGCGTGCGTGGTAGGACGTCGTGGTCCGGACTACGACACGACGTCCGCTTGAGATATTCAAAAACGCGCAGGGCAGTCCAAGCTTTGTGGCGCCGGTTAATCGATGAGGCGTTACAAGCCTTCCAGCATTTGCGCCGCGACGCTATGACCTCGATCTCGCAGATCCCGCGCGATTTTGGCGATCCATTGCTCACCGTCTGGACGGCTGCGGATAGCGGCAATCAGTTCACGTAGAAGTTGGAGTTGTGGATTATTATCGACGCCGATCACGTCACCCCCAGCGGCGGGAGATTTGAATGCTACACGAGCAAGATCAGCGATGAAGCCGTCATCTAGTGAGGCCTCGCTGATTGCCTGCGAAACGATACGCGGCGTTGCATAACGTGCGCGATCTCGAGGTGGTTGAACAATCAGCAGCGCCTCGCCCGGATTGACGTGCACCTTGAGCTTCTCGCCATTTGCACTCTCGTGCTCGATGTATACTTCGCCGCCCGTTTTTAGTGCCGTGTTAGCAATGGCTCTTATTGTCTTGGTCGTCTTAGATCGCGAACCCTTCTTACCCTTGCTACCCAAGAGGAGGTTTTTGATGCCTGCAATATTCTTTAGGAAGTCAACTAGGTGATTGATCGAATCGGCATTATCCGCGATCTCCTTCAAGATTGCGATGATCGAACCTTGGCGGATCTCGGTGACGATCAACTCGCATCCGTAGAGTCGCCTGTAATCGTTGCCGATCGCGGATAGCAGTTCGCCCAACACGGTCGCCCCGACGGGCTCCTTGTAGTCGATTGTCAGGAGGAGTTCGTTGGCAGGCATATGGAAACCTTTGTTGAGTGGAGTTTCGACTAACCTGCCGGGAACGCCGTTGCTGATCAACGCACCTGATCGTCGAGCCGACTGCGCCTGCCGCTTGGATGAGGCCGCTAAACGTCGCTTGAATTCATCGTTGCAAACGGTTGCTTTCCGTCCTCCTTTCCCAATAGTCGACTTTCTGTTCACGCCGCATTTCAGTCATCGGCAGCCCTTAAACTACGTGCAAAAGCGTAAGTTAAACCGTCTCCCCGACGATCGACGGAAAGCACCGTTATTCTATAATTTTGGTTTAAATTAATTGAATTATATCATTTACGACACGAGTTTGATCAATGACAATATTAGGACTTCCTGCTGCGAACTTGAAGGTACTGGTTACGTGCAGTAAAGAGCCATAAAAAGTCCCTGTCGGATCATAAATATGATGCAATATTCTATCGACCGATGATCCGGACGATTTCGAGCAAGTCACAATGATATCTAAGTTGGGCAATGATCCGAAATATGCTACATTTGTGTCGATTAATGTGCCGGTATCACCAGCGCTTGCAACGCCCACGGTATACGCGATACCATTTTTGGTGTAGGTCCCTACCGCGACAAAATCGCCCGTCGCCGGAATTCCCGATAAACCTCCGGTTGGAGTTGTGGGGGAATATCCGATGTAAGTAAAACTCGTTAGATAACTTGACGCAAATTCTCGGGCCGATCCAGTCTTATGAGAGTTTGTCGATCCTTTTATAAGAATTATTTTTGTCATTGTTATATTTGTCTTCCGAAATAAGAAAATAATACATTAAACCACATTCAATTTATATATCAAACGCAGCCACATAGTAACACACACTGATAGTGAGCTGTCTTCTCCTTAGCCGACCTTATGCACTCCCCGAGAGTTAGACGGTCCTGGGCGGAATACGCCAAACGTTGTAGCCGTCCGGCACAACCCACCCACCGCTCGATGGCGTTTTCTCCTTTGAGACCGACGCGCCGATCTCCCTATCTACATATGCATCTAGGTTATCGAGTTCGGTAAACACGTCCGCTTGGTCGCGGAGGCAGTACAAGCTGTCGGGTTTCATATAGAGCGATATTCAAAGCTGCTGTGCTGGTCGTTAAGGTAATCGACCAGTTTTGTGGCAGCCGGTAGAGAGAAGCTGTCGGCCTCACTGAGCTCAAGCAGCTTCTTTAGATTATGCCTCACAGCGCCACTGCGAAGCTCGGCCTCGGTGTGGCCGGTATTAGTCAGATATGCCTTCTGGTACAACTCAACAGCAAAGCCGAGCAGCATATGGTACGAGAGAATGAAGGTCGTATCGTCCGGAACTTGGAAGCGGCTAGGGTTCGTCATGATCAGGTATGCTGATTGAACGTAGCCCTTCGCGGTGCTGTAAGTGCGGATTGCGTCTGACATGTGCTTTCTCTGTCTGTGGAGCGAAATGCGCCCCAGCACTGGTGATAAGGGTCAAGCCTAAGCCGAAGGAGGGGACTGCCAATGCCTGCTACTGCGCATTCCATGACGTAATGGATTAACGAACGGCGCGCAAACCGTCGGTGGACTGCTAGGATCGGCCCGGGTGCGTCGGAACGAGGGCAACGGGTCGATAGCTGTCATGAAAGTGCACGCCGTAAATTTCCGCTTGTTACCTTTTCCGGCCGAAACCAGACCTTCCGGCTACCCCCCATAGTGTTGAAAAACACATGGTGAAGAGTGAAAGTGTTGCCAAGCCACTTCGACATAAGTGCAGCTTTCTTGCCTCAGGTGGATAAGGCAGGCGCTCCGGGAGGTATCAGTTTCGCCATTTTGCGGAGATTTTGAGCAGCTGCGGCGAGATGGAACTCATCACGGGCACCGTTTGATCCTCTGAGCCTCAACCGATCGATCTTCAAAATGCGCTTGAGGTGAGCAAACAGCATTTCGACCTTCTTTCGTTGTCTCGCAAGTTTCCGCATGCCTCCGCCTGAGGCCCCAATCTCCCCTTCCCTTTTTCTCCTGCGCCTGATTACGCCCCGGTACGCCGGAGCCCGCCCCTCTACGCCAATATACGAAGCAGTTGGTTGCGGGTGTCACGGACCCTGATTTGAACCTGCAGGAGTTAAACCCTTGAAATGATGGAGAATTTGATAGGCGTGTCGTGTTGTGCGCAACAAAAAACCCCGCTAAGCCGTTGACTTAGCGGGGTTTTAAAAACTGATTTGGTTGCGGGGGCAGGATTTGAACCTGCGGCCTTCAGGTTATGAGCCTGACGAGCTACCGGGCTGCTCCACCCCGC
>NZ_JAERKU010000024.1:0-12692 GCF_018256955.1 Acetobacter persici | reverse complement strand
TCTGGGCATGGGGGAAGTCTCCGGAACAGAGGGAGGCTGGAGCGTATGCAGGGTGGTGGTGCGCTCACAAAAACGTAGGCGACGGAACCCGAAGCCTGTAAGCGGGTTACGGTTTGCGGATTGTCAGAATTGAAGGAACAGCCGGTATGACAACAGGTTTGACAAAAGCACTGGCAGCGGGACTGCTGCTGGGCGTTATGGCATCCCCTCTGGCCCGTGCGGCGGAGACCGCCACCGGGACGCTGGTGGGCACGGACGGTGCGAATGTGGGCACTGTGACGGTGACAAATGCACCGGGCGGCGTGCTGCTACGGGTGAACGCGCGTAACCTCACGCCGGGCTGGCATGGGATGCATTTCCATGAAAAAGCGAGCTGTGAAGCCCCGAAATTTACCAGTGCTGGCGCGCATGTGCATACCACCAAGCCGGTGGTGCATGGTCTGCTGCATGAAAACGCAAATGATAACGGGGATTTACCGAACCTGTATGTCGGGCCGGATGGTCAGGCGACGGTGGAACTCTATTCCACGCTGGTTTCCCTCAAACCCGGCACCACGCGGGCAGCCTTGCTGGAGAATGGTGGCGCAGCACTGGTGATCCATGCGCACCCTGATGATTACACGACGCAGCCGATTGGCGGGTCTGGCGACCGGGTGGCCTGTGCGGTACTGAAAGCGGATTCCTGAACGCGGACTGCCGCGCAGGAAAAGGGAGGCGCGCGAAAGAGCTGCACGGGGCACTGGTAAGCGCCCCGTGCTTTTTCGCCCTGCCCTGCGGACACAAAAGCTCTGTGTCTGGCGGGGGTGAAGAAGGAGCCTGAGGGATCAGGCTTTGTCTTCAGCGCCTTCCTCAGTGTCTTCTTCAGGGTCTTCATCATCTTCATAGACCAGTTCAACCGTGATGGTTGCGCTGTCACCTTCCTGAAGAGCTTTGGCGTCTGCGTTGGCTTCGTCCTCGCTTTCGTAGAACTTGCCTTCGTTGGGGTCTTCCTGCCACTCGTTGCGCGGGTCCCAGAACGTCACGTCGCCGTCCTCGTCTTCACGCTGCACGAGGTAGCCGACGATCACTTCGTTTTCGTCGCTGATGATATCATCGCTCATGGTCTTCATCCTTTAACTGACCCTTCACCTATGCAGCATGGGCAGAAAAAAGGAAGAGCCTCAAGTGACGATTCTGCGTCAGCCCTGCGTTTGGGGTGCGGTTGCCCTGCTGAAAAAATAGCGCCCCGCCGGGCGCTGTGCCAGTGTGGTGGCCAGAGGCAGCGGTTTGAGATGCGGCCACAATGGCTCAGGGTGTGCGCCGGTATGCGGGGTGGCTTGTCTGGTTTGCCTGTGTGGTGTGTGTCTGCTGGGTTTGCCTGTGCGGTTTGCCCGTGCGGTTTGGCTGCTGGGTTTGCCTGTGTGGTGTGCCCGTGCGGTCTGTCTGCCGGGTTTGCGGCGGGATCTGTCTGCGGGGGTTAGGCTGTGAGGTCTGCTGTGAACCGGTGTGTGCGCCTGAGCGTTTGTCCTTTTTGTCCTGCAACGACATGCGGAGTAGTATGATGACTCGTCTTGTGACACCGATGCGCCGCCTTGCGCGGCTGGCGCTTATTGCCCCGATGCTGGCCGGGTCTGCCGTGCTGGGTGCGGATGCCCTGACGCCTGCCGCGCACGCGGCGCTGGCCAATGGTGTGACGGCCCCGGACTTTACACTGGACGGCGCGCTGGGCGGGAAGCCCATTAAATTCTCACTGAAGGAAGAGCTGAAGAAGGGGCCGGTGGTGCTCTATTTCTTCCCCGCCGCGTTTACCAGTGGCTGCACGCTGGAGGCACATGCTTTTGCGGAGGCGATCCCGACCTTTCAGAAGCTGGGCGCGACCGTTGTGGGCGTGACGGCGGGCAACAGTGAGCGCGTGGCGGAATTTTCCAAGGAAGAGTGCCGCAGCGCCTTCCCGGTGCTGGCGGACCCCGGTGCGAAAGTGGCCGGTTTATATGACAGCCAGAAAACGCAGGGGGACTTTGTGCTCTCCACCCGCACGTCCTTTGTGATCACGCCCGAGGGCCGGATTGTGCTGAGCTATACCTCCGGCGACCCGGAAACGCATGTGCAGAAAACGCTGGAAGCCGTGCAGGTCTGGCGGGTGGCGCAGCCTGCGCAGAAAAAAGATTGAACGCCGGATAAAATCCGCTATCAGGACGGAAACTTTCTGAGAGTGCGGAACCACGATGTCCACACGCGGCGCAACACTGACCGGCCTTCTTGCCGTGGTGCTCTGGAGTGCCGTGGTGGGCATGATACGCACCATTACGGAAAATCCGGGCCCGACCACCGGCCCGGCTATTCTTTATACTCTTGCCTCCGGCCTGCTGTGGCTGACGCTGGGGGTGCCGCGGCTGCGGCGTTTTCCGCCATCTTATCTGATCTGGGGCACGCTGCTGGCGACGGGCTGTGAGCTGTGCCTGATCTGCTCCATTGGGGCCGCGCACACGGAACGGCAGGCCATTGAAGTCGGGATGGTCAATTACCTGTGGCCCACTTTTACGGTTGTGGCGTCTATCCTGTTTAACGGAAAGAAGGCGACCATCCTGATTGTTCCGGGCGTTTTGCTCTCACTGGCCGGGATTTTCCGCCTTCTGGCCGGGGAGAGCGGGACAAGCCTTTCCGCATTTGCGCAGAATATCCTCAATAATCCGCTCAGCTATGGTCTGTCCCTGACCGGAGCGGTGCTGTGGGCGCTGTATTCCTCCCTGACGACGCGCGCGGCCAGAGGGCAGAACGCGGTGACGGTCTTTTTCCCGCTGATGGCGTGCCTGCTGTGGGGGCATGTGCTGGTGACCGGCGGGGCGGAACTCCAGTCTGTCCACCTGACGCTCCATACGATGCTGACGCTGCTGCTGGGGGCTGCCGCACTCGGGTTTGGCTATGCGGCGTGGAATGTGGGCATTTTATACGGCAACATTACTGTTCTGGCGGCGGCCTCCAACCTGATCCCGGTTTTTTCTGCCCTTCTGGCGGCCAGCATGCTGCACACGGTTCTGCCTCTGGCCTTCTGGGAGGGGAGCCTGATTGTCTGTGCGGGGTCTGCCCTGTGCTGGCTGGCCACGCGCCGCCAGCCGATGGCCCCCGCGCAGGCTGAACTGCACCCCTTGTCCTGCACCGGGGTGGAGGAGTAAGTCTGGCGGGCTGATTTCATCCTGATTGCGGCAGGGGCGGTATACGGCCTGACGGGTCTGCAATCACACTTCTGGACTGGGTGCTGCCGTGACTGAGACCGATTTGCCGATTTGCGTTGCTGCGCTGTATCGCTTTACGCCGTTTGAAAACTTTACCGATCTGCGCGGCCCGTTACAGGCAGTGTGTGATGCAAACGGCGTGCAGGGGACGCTGCTGCTGGCGCGTGAAGGCCTTAACGGCACCATTGCTGGCACGGATGCAGGCATTGCGGCGGTGCTGGAGCATATTCGCGCCCTGCCCGGCTGTGCGGAAATTGAGGTCAAGTTCTCCCGCGCGCCCAGTATGCCGTTTTTGCGCATGAAGGTGCGGCTGAAAAAAGAGATTGTGACGATGGGCGTGCCGGGGCTCGACCCGCGTTCTGACGTGGGGCATTACGTGGCCGCGGAAGACTGGAACGCCCTGCTGGAAGACCCGGACACCATCCTGATTGATACGCGCAATGATTATGAAGTGGCCGCAGGCACCTTTAGAGGCGCGATTGACCCGAAAACCAAGACGTTTCGCGAATTTCCCGACTGGTTCCGCGCGCATCGGGCGGACCTGCTGGCGGACGGGCGCACGCCGCGCATTGCCATGTTCTGCACCGGCGGTATCCGCTGTGAAAAAGCGACGGCCTTTGTAAAAGCTGAAGGGCTGGACGAGGTCTATCACCTTCAGGGCGGCATTCTGAAATATCTGGAAAATATTCCTCAGGAGCAGAGCCTGTGGGAAGGCGAGTGTTTTGTGTTTGACCAGCGCGTTACGGTGAAGCACGGGCTGGAGCCAGGGTCACTCGACCAGTGCCACGCCTGCCGGATGCCGCTGACCGCTGAGGAAATGACCTCCCCCCACTATGAGCATGGGGTAAGCTGCCCGCATTGCTACAACGAACGCGATGAAAAGCAGCGCGCCCGTTATGCCGAGCGGGAGCGGCAGGCGCAGCTTGCTGCCGAACGGGGGGAAGCGCATCTGGGCGCGCATATGGACGAGATCCGTGAGCGCAAACGGCGGGAGCGGGAAGAGGAAATCCGGCGGCAGAATGAGAAGAGGCGGGCAGCGCATTAAGACATTCAAATTCTGGAAAGGAAGTCCGGGGCGAAGCGTGGGAGGGGTGTGGTGTCGGTAAGGGCTGTGAAGGCGCCGGCGGCGGCGTCGACCTGATCGTCATGTCCGCCGCCGGGGAAGGCGGCGAGTTCTTCCAGAAAATGTGGGGTCCACGGGGCGCGGACGGCCAGCACGTTGCCTGCGTTGACCTGCGCTGCGAAGGGCGCGGCGCGGGTGGCTTTATCCCCGGTTTCCCGCACGGTTTTAACCTGATAGCCCGCGAGGCGGCCTGTGAGGTAACGGGCCTGCGCGACACCGGCCTGACCGGGATCCTGCGGCAGGATGATGCGGGTTGCGGGACCATCCTGCGCTGCGGTGGCCAGGAGGGTTGCTTCCACCTGAGCGGGGTCTCCGCGCAGGCGAGTGACATCCAGCACGCAAAACCGGCCATCGGGCAGGCGGGAGAGTTTGACGCCGACGGTCCAGTCCGCATCGCGCCCGGTGCCTTGGCGGGTGGCGGCGAGGTCCCACCTTCGCACGGTCTGGCCGCCTGCCGGGGCGGCCTGTTGCACGGTGATCATGCTCGTCTGGAACAGCGTGCCTTCCGCCGGGACGGGGGATTGCTGATAGAGCGCGCCCCATTCCCGCGCGCCGATGGCGAGGCGGATGCGGGCAAGTTCCGGCTCCGGGAAGGCTTGTGGCCAGAGGGCTGCGCCGGGGGTGCGATGGAGAGGATCGGCCTCTTCCGCGAGTGCGGGCAGGCTGAGAATCTCCCACTGTTCCCCCGTGCCGCTGTGCATTTCATCAAGCAGGCGGCCCGCAAGATCATCCGGGGACCAGCGCGTCATAACCAGCACGATCGCGCCGCCGGGCATGAGGCGGGTGCGCAGGACGGCGCGGTACCAGTCCCACACGGCGGCACGGCGGGCCGGGCTTTCGGCCTCCTGACGGTCCTTGACGGGATCATCCACGATCGCGAGATCGGCCCCCTTGCCTGTCAGCCCGCCACCGAGGCCCATGCTGGCGTAAAGACCGCCCTGCCCTGTGTGCCATGCGTCCTTCGCGCTGCTGTCTGCTGCCAGCGTGACGGTGGGAAACAGGGAACTGAAGCGGCGGGAAGCGACAAGGTTACGGACATCCCGCCCGAAATCCTGCGCCAGAGAGGCCCCATAGGACGCGCAGACAACCTGCTTTTTGGGGTTGCGCCCGAGATACCATGCGGGAAAACGCTTGCTGGACAACTCGGATTTTCCATGCCGGGGCGGCATGAACACCATGAGGCGGGTGATGCTGCCGCGTTCGACCGCGTTCAGTTTTTCACACAGCAGATGGTGATGCGCGCCGGGTTTGTAGTCCGGCATGGTGTAGCGCGTGAAATCCAGAAGGCCATCCCGTGCGGCGGCACGCCGGGCGAGTTCAGTCCGGGCAGCCTGCTGCGCCTGTTTGCGCAAGTGTGCTGAGTTCATCATCCGAAAACTCCTCAACGCCACGGCGGACAACCGCATTCATGGACAGGCCAGCCAGTTTGGGATGCAGGTAGGGGGCGGCCACTTTGGCGGCATCAAACTGGCGGTCTGTAATGGTTTCATCCCCCTGCATGACGCGGGTGAAAATATCCAGCGGGGTGATGGGCGTGGATTTTCTGGGGCGTCGTTTTGGTGAGGCTGGTTTTTCTGACATGATCTTTCAGAAAAAATGCAGGGCGCGCGGGGAGCGGGGCTCCGGGCGCAGCGGAGGCAGGGACAATGCACCCCGGCAGGACGGGGCATTTTTGGGAAAACGCGGTGCGAAGCGGTCTTCCTGCTGGCGGTGGCGGAGTTCCGTAGTCAGCGCCAGAACAAGCCGTTCTGTAAAGCACGCGCCGAGCTGGCCGCGATAGGTCAGCCCGTAGGTGGACGCCCGCAGGACGGGACGGCAGCGGATGCGCGTGCCATCCGGGCAACCGGCTTGCAGGGCTTCCGCCCAGGGGAGCGGGAGGTCTGCCCGGTGGTGGTTTTCGGTTTGCGCGAGGATGGGGCAGAAAACCAGCGCGGCCTCCTGCCTGGCAACCAGAACCCACCATGTGGCGGCCGAGCAGAACACGGCCCCCGTGCGCAGGCACGCAGACGGGAATGAGCGCGCCATGAAAACTCCTGAGATTTTGAGAAATTTTTCATCGCGTCTTGAGCCGAGCCGGGAGAAAACCCTGCTGGCGAGACTGTTGCGATGATGCCCAAGGAGTAAGAGTGACCACGCGCGCCGACAAGGATTTTTTGACGGGTTGCAAAAACGGAAAAGAGCGCAGATTGGGGGCTGTGAAGAGGGCTTTAGAGGAGAGAAAGCGTTTCTGGTTCCGGTAAAACCTGCTGGAAAGCATCTCTGATAAGCTGGCGCATCCAGAGAGTATCGGCCGTGCGTTGCCAGAGAAGGGAGACGGTGTAGGACGGCAGGGGGATGGGGGCCGCGCAGACGGTCAGGCCGGATATGGCGGCGAGGCTCCGGGCAGCATGCACCGGGAGTGTGGAGATGGCGCGGGTGCCTGTGAGAAAGGGCGGCAGGGATGAAAAATGCGTCAGGGCTGACTGAACCCGCCGGGTGCGACGCAGTTTTTTCAAAACATGGTCCACAATCCCGTCCCGCCCTGAGAACGACACCAGAATATGCGGGAGTGCCAGATAGTCCTCCAGTGTGAGGGGAATTGGGACGTGACAGGCCCGCTGGTCCAGCAGGCAGGCATAGGCGGACTGGCCGATCTCCTGCTGCTGAAGGGCAGATGGCTGCGCGGGCTGGGCGATAACGGCAAAATCGATTTCTCCGGCTTCAAACAAAGCTTCGACACGGTGCCGGTTGGCCTGCCTGAATGTGACGGTAATGCCGGGAGCCTCCTGCGCCAGACGCCGTGCAATCAGGGGGCCTGCGGCAATCTGGAAATCATCTGACATACCAAGAGAAAAATGCTGGCGGCTGGTGGCGGGGTCAAACGCTGTCCGGGCCGAAAATGCGGAATGGATCAGCATTGCGCCGCTCTGCATCGGCTCGGCCATGGCAAGGGCGCGCTGGGTGGGCTGCATGCCCTCCCGCGTGCGGACAAACAGAGGGTCTCCCGCAGCCTCACGCAGGCGCGCCAGCGCGGCGCTGACGGCTGACTGGCTGAGCGACAGACGCCGGGCGGCTTTTGACACGCTGCGCTCTTCCCACAAAGCAAGAAAGACGGTGGCCAGATTGAAATCGAGGCGGAACATATCGACCGTGGTGATTTTGATTATCCAAACAATCAATTTGCCTGATATGGGGAGAAAGTCCACTCTTCTGCTCTCCCCCACCGTTACGATCATCATGAGAGATCCGGACATGAGCCAGCGTCGTGTTGCTGTTATACAGGCAGGAACCACTCTTTTTGACACGCCCCGCACACTGGACCGCATGGAGGCCCTGTGCGAGGCCGCGGCGGCGCAGGGGGTAGAGCTTGCCGTTTTTCCGGAAGCCTATATTGGCGGGTATCCGAAAGGGCTGAGCTTTGGGGCAGTTCTGGGAAGCCGTTTTCCGGAAGGGCGTGAGGATTACCTGCGGTACTGGAAATCGGCCATTACCGTACCCGGCCCTGAGACGGCGCGGATTGGCGGCTTTGCCGCGAAGATGAAGGCGCATCTGGTCGTGGGGGTGATTGAGCGTGAGGGCGCCACGCTTTACTGCACGGCCCTGTTTTTTGGGCCGGACGGCGCTCTTCTTGGCAAGCACCGCAAGCTGATGCCAACCGGGACGGAACGGCTGGTGTGGGGACAGGGCGATGGCTCCACCCTGCCGGTTTTTGAGACGGATATCGGGCGGATAGGCGCTGCGATCTGCTGGGAAAACTATATGCCTGCGCTGCGCCAGAGCCTGTATGCGCAGGGCATTAGCCTCTGGTGCGCGCCAACGGTGGATGAACGCGCTATCTGGCAGGTGTCCATGCGGCATATTGCGTATGAAGGCCGGACTTTTGTGCTGAGCGCCTGCCAGTATATGACGCGGGCGGACGCGCCGGAGCAGTATCACTGCCATCAGGGCAATAACCCGGATACTGTGCTGATCCGGGGTGGGAGCGTGATTGTTGATCCGTTTGGGGAGATTATTGCTGGCCCGGTTTATGACCGGGAAGCCATTCTGACGGCAGATATTGATCTGGATGATGTGATCCGGGGGAAATATGATCTGGATGTTGCGGGCCATTATGCCCGCCCGGATGTGTTCAGTTTACGGGTGAATGATGCGCCTCAGCGGCCTGTTGCCTTCTCCGGGCCGGACTGTGCGCCGCAGGGGCGTGACGAAGAGGGGGAATAACGTCTTTTTTCTTCTTTGAAAAAAGAGGGTCTGAATGAACTCCCTCCCCGGCTGTGTGTTTTAACGGGATGCAGGACGATTTTTCTTGCGTCCCGATATTTTGTGACCTGAAATTCCTTTTATGCGGCTCCGGTGCAGGTCTGTAACCGTGTGCCTGACAACAGGGATAACCACACAATGACACGTACGAGCCGCTATCTTCTCGGGTTGGGGGTTGTTCTGGCCGTGATTGGCGCAGGGACCTACAAACTTGTTCTGAGGCCGGAGACGGCCCAGCTCTCTGTTTCCGCGGGCACAGGGCCGCACCCCAAGCTGCCGCCGCCGAACAAAACTCTGATGCCGACCGTTAATATCGCCCGCCCGATTGGCTGGAAGGCGGGAGAAACGCCCCATGCCTCTGAAGGGCTGACCGTGAAGGCCTTTGCCAGCGGGCTGAACCACCCGCGCTGGCTTTATACCTTGCCGAACGGCGATGTTCTGGTGGCCGAAACCAACTCCCCCGGAACAGACAAGGAAAATTTGAAAAACCGGATTGCCCGCACCATTCAGGGGCTTGTGGGAGCGGATGTGCCCAGCCCGAACCGGATTCTGCTGCTGCGGGATGCGGATGGTGACGGAGTAGCAGAAGAGCAGAGCGTCTTTCTGGACCATCTGCACTCCCCCTTTGGCATGGCGCTGGTGGGCGACACGTTTTATGTTGCGAATGCTGATTCTGTCTGGCGTTTTCCGTATCAGGCCGGTGAGAAATCCATCACCTCCGCCGGGGAAAAAGTGGTGGATCTGCCCTCCGGCTATAACCATCACTGGACGAAAAACATTCTGGCCAGCCCGGATGGGCAAACCCTGTATGTGAGCATTGGCTCCAACAGCAATGTGGCCGAAAACGGCTTGGAGGCGGAAGAAGGCCGCGCCCGCATTGACAAACTTGATGTGAAAACCGGCAGCTTAACGCCCTTTGCGACCGGGTTGCGCAACCCGAACGGCATGGCGTGGGAACCGCAGTCCGGCGCTTTGTGGGCGGTTGTGAATGAGCGGGATGAAATTGGCAGTGATCTGGTGCCGGATTATCTGACATCCGTTAAAGACGGGGCGTTTTATGGCTGGCCCTATAGCTACTATGGCGGCCATGTGGATCAGCGCGTCAGCCCGCAGAACCCGGAACTGGTAGCTTCTGCCATTGCGCCGGATTATGCGCTTGGTCCGCATACTGCGAGCCTTGGCCTGATCTTTACGCAGGAGAGCACATTGCCCGCCGTCTGGCGGAATGGCGCGCTGATTGCGCAGCATGGCTCATGGAACCGTCGACCCAAGAGCGGATATAAGGTGATTTTTGTGCCGTTCCTGAATGGTCACCCCTCGGGCGCGCCGATTGATGTGCTGACGGGTTTTCTGACGCCGGATGAAGACCAGACGCACGGTCGGCCTGTGGGCATGGCTCTGGACAAGACAGGCGCTGTGCTGGTGGCGGATGATGTGGGCAATGTGATCTGGCGGGTTTCTGGCAAGCAGCCTGACGGCGGGGCTCCTCCTGCGGGTGGCAGCACACCGGCTCAGGGTGAGTAAGAATGGGCAGGCGCTTAACCGGCATGGTGTTGGGGGCCGCACTGGTGGCGGTACCTGTTTCCGGCTTTGCACAGCACATGAATGCACCGGACGCCCCCTGCCGGTCCGTTGGGCCGAACAGCGTTTTTACACACTGCCTTTCTGACGCAGCGCGGCAGGCAGATGCGCGGCTTGCACAGGCGGAGAAGCGTATTCGGGACACTCTTCCTGCTGACTCTCTGGAGGATTTTCAGCGCGCGGAACAGGACTGGGAACGCTATAAAAACGGGCTCTGTGATGCTGAATATCACCTCTATGATGGTGGGTCAGGCGGCCCGGCAGCGCATTTTGGCTGTCTGGAGGCCCTGACACGGCACCATCAGAGTGAACTGGAGACCGTGTATGGTCGGTTTATGGCGCGGGAAAAATAGGCCGTGACGGGTTTTGGCTTCGTGCTGCGTGGCGTTTTTCTGTTCCTCATGGTCTGCATGATGGGGCCGGGCTCCTCTTATGCAGAGGGGAATCCCCCGGCCACGGAGGAGCTGGGAATGAGTGGCACGATCGGCAAAGAACCGATTGCGATGATTATCACTCTTGAAAACTGGACGCATCCGACAAAGGCGCATTATTCCTCTGCCTCCGCGCAAAAAATTATTCCTCTGACTGTGCAGGTGACAGGCAATCATGTTGTTTTATCGGGGCAGGATAAGGAGGTTTTCACGCTCCATTTTGTATCCGGCAGCCGGGAAAAGACAGATCCTCTCAGTTTTTATGCTGCATCCGGGATGCAGGGGATATGGTCTGACGGGGCAAAGACGCTGCCGGTTTCCCTACGGTTTGTTTTAAGCAGAGACCATTTAGCAGACTGCATTTTTTATCCGCATCACCTGCCGGATGATAAGCCTGTTCCTGCTGAGAAACGGTGTGAGCAGGATGCGGATATGGCGGCTCTGCGCCAGTGCATCCATAGCCCTTATACGTCTGATGATGCTGTAGAAAGCTGTATCAATGCAGCGCTTAAGACCTGCCACCCTGACCAGCGCACGACAAATCTCTGTGTTTCCGATATCACTGTTTATCTTGATCGCGCGATCAGGCAGCGTCTGGCGTCGCTCGCTCCGCATGGCCTTACGGAGCAATCCTATCCGCTCTGGCTGAAGCAGGTGACGCAAAGCTGCCTGGACACATCGGGTTTCAGCCCTGAGGGAACGGGGTTTGCTGCGGATATCGGCTTTTGCGTCGCTGAGGAAAAGCTGCGGCTGTTACAGAACGCGCTCCAGCCGATGCCACAGAGGATCCGTTCAGAACGGCCACGGCACTAAAGAGGCCGTGACCTGAGACCTGACGCAGAAAAAAGGGTCAGGCGGCAATTGCGTCATACAGCCTGACACCGGAGAGGCGGGAGAGGGTCTGGCGGTAGGCCTCGACGGCGGGCGGGTAGACGATACCGCGAATGAGCGAGAGGCTGTGCAGGTGAGCAAACAGATGGAGATCATCTGTGGAGAGGGTGCCGTTGACTGCCTCCGGGCTGCGGATAAAGGGGGCCAGCATTTCCAGCATTTTATTCAGGGTGCCGATTTCTGCCGTGCTGTCTTTCAGGATTTCAAAAAACGGGCCGGTTGAGGCTTCTTTCTTGGTCACGAAATAGGCGCGGGCCGCGGTTGTGGCGAATTCCGGCAGCGGCGCACAGGCAGCACGCGGCAGGAACAGGCGATAGACCGCGCTGCTGGTCGCACTGATCCATTCCGTAATGGTCGGGTTAGGCGTGCCGGTGAGGATGGGGGTGCCCTGCTGGTCAATATGGGTGACGATATCCATGCTTTCCGGCATGAACTGGCCCTCTTCTTCCAGAATGGGCAGGGATTTGCGGCCGACCATGCCGATTGGCCCGGCTTCATCATCATTCAGCAGGATGATGCGCTCGAAGGGGAGGTTTTTCAGGCCGAAAATCATCTCTGCTTTCACGCAGAACGGGCAGTGATCATAGATATAGAGTTTCCGGGTCATGCTGCGCTGCTCCTTGCCGATGCGGGACTGGTCTCCCCTGCCCTGTTCTGAAATACCCCTGCGCGTCAAGCCTCTTCTGTGGCGGCTGTGGTCTGCGCGGGGCTGTGTTTTGCGGTGCGGGCGGCTTTGGCGGCCTTTCGGGCGGCCTCCTCCCGCGCGGCGAGCTGTTCCAGCAACAGGGCGCACTGGGCGGCAATTTTCCGCTGGGAGGACCCGGCTGAAATGGTGGGAAACAGAGCCTCGCCCATGGCACGAAACGAGAGTTCATCCACCAGCAGCATCCGCAGGCGCTGGTGCGCGCACAGGCCCAGCGCCTCCCGCACGTCCNGTCACGCGGGCCATCGCGCGGGCACGGACCAGTTGCCATGACACAGCATCATGCCGGGTGAGCGTGCCGGGGCGATGCTGGTCTGAAAATTCCACATAATCGCAGTAGCCGAACACGTAATCCCGATACCAGCGCTCGGCGGCATCGGCAGCGGGTTGCGTAATGTCCCCGGCCTGAAGCAGCGCCTGCACGGTGCGCAGAACACGGGTGGGGGCTGTGCCGACAAATTCGGAGCGGGCGCGACGTTCGGGCGTGGGGCCATTTTCAGGGGTGAGGTTTG